>NZ_CP072391.1 GCF_018127785.1 Prevotella scopos JCM 17725 | reverse complement strand
TGAGGAAGAAAAAACTCTTCGTTTTGAAGATGTTGAGCATTTAAATAAAGTTGTAGAAATCTTAGAAAATAGAAATGACCGAGAAAATGAAGATTTTTTCCGGAAGATAAACTTTAGAGGGATTTTTTTGCGGAATATAGAGGCAAATAAAGCTATAGATGATATTTTTGATATTGAGGATTATGATACTTTTCTTAATGAGGTGAAAAAATATAAAGAACAGTATGGTGATTTATTAAAAGGAAATGTTTCTGAATACGATTTAACCCCTAATTTACAGTTCGATGATGAAGTAATACGTTTATTAGGGAATAAGAATGGTGAGATTCTTGTAGGAGAAAAAGTCTATGCTCCTAAAGCATCTTTGTCTTCTTTTAGGGGATTACTATCTGGACCATATGCACCAACATTTCGAGAATTTCCAGGGAACCCAGTGAACATAATGTTAAGGGAAGGGAAGTATCAGGGATCTGTAACTTTAGGAGCTTGTCGGGAAAATGGTGACTTTATGGTTGAATGTGCTTCTCAAAAGAAGAAAAAATTTTGGAAACGTAGAAATGAAACAGATTACAGTGGAGATGTGTATATAAATGGAGCCCATTTTTTCTTTAATGTATTGAGAAAGAAAAGGCAAGCTGTATTTTTATCGCCATTTGTTAATGTTGGACAATATGCAGGTAAGAAGATTACGGTTAGTATTTCTAATTTTAAAGTTGGGTGTTGTCCATCTTTGGTAGGAAATCAAACATTTGAGTTAGATCTTAGAAATAGATAAATAAAATATATTATGAAGAAAACGTATATTATACTATTATTTGTAGTATTAGGAGTCGTGACAGTTAATGCACAAGGTATTCGTTATGGAGTTACAGGAGGTATAAATCTACATACAACTTCAGGTGATGTAGATACAGAAGGTGTTCTTGTCGGATACTATGCGGGTGTTAAGAGTATATATGATTTTTCACAGAATGGTCAGGGACTCTATCTGACAGGAACGTTGGCATTGTCTGAAAAGGCCTTTAAAACAGTCCCTATAGAGTTAACTCCAAATCGACCAGAAACATCGACATATGGAAAGGTTAAGACACATAGTGTGGAAGTACCTATTCGTATGGGTTATAAATTCCCAATCGGTAGAACAGTTAAGCTATTAGCAGAAGCAGGTCCATATATCTCTATTGGGCTATGGGGAAACTATGATGTTTATACTAATGGGAAAAAAGTTGCCAAGTATAATGAAGCTTTTGATAAGTATGGGATTCGTCGCTGTGATTTTGGATTAGGAATGGGATTAGGTTTACAATATTCAGAACATTATCAACTAAATATATCCTATAATCATGGTCTTGCTCAATTAACTCATCCTGAAAAAAAAGAGAAAATGTTTTCTACACCATCACTTTATAATAGAACTTTTAATATAACAATATCGTATATATTTTAAATGCTAATCATTATGGTATAAGATAGAGGGCTAAGAGAACAGCCCTCTATTTCATAATTCCTCCAGATCCTTTATTTCTTTTAATTTACCTTTTAGTCCGTTGATTATCCACCCTGTTCCTTTGCCACTTCGTACAGCTCTTTCTCTTAGGTCTGCAAGGTGTTCGACAAGGTTTGGCAATGTCTGTTGAGCCGTCAAGAATAAAGCTTTGTTAGCGTTTATTTCTTCTTTGGTCATATTCAGATTGTACAGAAGATAATCAGATACAGCCCTGTCAAGCATTCCATAAGCACCTGCAATGTTGCCAACCTTTGCTTGCAGTTCTTTCTTTTCAAGCTGTGGGTCTTTGTTCTTCTGAATATACTTTGGATAGAACGTGTAACCGACAACTTTCTTTCCATTGCGCCCCCTCGATGAAACTTCCTGCCTTTCCCAAGAGAACGAATAAGGGCTGCTTTCGTCAAGTTCCTTTTGGGCTACTTCAAGAACATATCTTTCGATATCAGCAACAGCCTTAAATTTCTTTTCAAGTGAGAACATTTTGCGAAATTCCTCGATAGAATACTTTAAGGGGTTCGTTTGTCCGCTTAGGAGTTCATAGAACCGCATCGAATAGACAGATTTAAACTGCATCGTAGTTTTTAATTCATATTTGCGATACCCCTTTGTGAAGTCTAATACTATGTTCCAGACGTTAGGAGATACACGGAATTTTGCTACTCCAGTACCCAAATTTACCCTTACTCTCTCCAGCATGTGGTCGAGATACCAAACATTTCCTTTAGTCTGCTCGATAGTACGGCTTGACATAGCTTTAAAGGCTTTCTTTGCCAAAACATAATTTTTGTCTTCCTCGTTGGCAAGAATACAACGCACTGGCATTGTGATATCCTTGTCCCCGAACAGATTTGTTTCAACTTTCATACCAATCCATTCCACAAAGTCCTTACCCTGCAATTCTGCTTGTGCCAACTCCACAAGGCGGTATAAGATACGCTTTTCATATACGCTAAAATCGTATCGAGCAGCCGTAAGCATATAGGACTGAATAACATTCTTGTTTTCTTCAACAGGTCTTGCCATTGTCTTTTGTTATTACTGATTTGTTAGTTCTTGGTTTAGCTTTTCGAGCATTTGGCAGACTTCTGAAAGAGTAGCGTTTATAACATCGATATTACGTGTAGCCGGCTCCTCCAAATCTTGCTTGTAGTTTACGTTCTTAGCTATGTGGGCTAATAGTCCTTGCACTTCTGCAGCCTTAAGCTGTGCATCAAATAATCTTTTATCCATAAGTCTTTGATTTACAATTACAATGCAAATATACAAATAATTTATGAGAAAACAAAATAAAAATCATTATTAGTATTGTAAAACTCATATATAAAGTATTAAAATAGTATTGTAAAACTCATATATTAGTATTGTAAAACTCATATATTAGTGGTTTATATGTTTGATTTTCAGCTTTTTACAAATGTTGATAAGCATATAACATACCATGCTATAAACAAAGTATAGGTTTTTTAGAGGGCAGCGCCCGAAAAAAAAACTATGCAAGTCATTGAAAATCAAAGGGAAAGCAAGCAGCCCCCTTGGGGGTTGGGGGTACTAAAAACATAACGTTTTTATGGCGGTGTACCAAATTTGGTACATTTTTCTTGTTTTATTAATAGAAAACTCTTATCTTTGCAAAAAATAAAATTATGGCAGTATTAAATTTTACATCAAGAGAGTTTAGAAGTCAGCAGGCACATGTGTTTGAGTTGGCAGACCAAGGCGAAAAAGTTATTATTCGCAGGAGTAAGAAGCAGGCTTATACGCTTGTTCCGGTATCGGACGATGATTTTACCATTACTCCCGAACTCCAAGCAAGGATAGATAAGGCAAGAGCAGAAATTAAAGCAGGAGAGTGTATAACCGTACGTGGAAAAGAGGAACTTAACGCATACTTAACATCTCTATGATTTACGACTTAAGATTTTCGTCACAAGCGAATAAAGTAGCTAAGAAGTGGAAGAAGTCTAATCCTACCGCCTTTAAGAAATATGCTAAAATTTTATCTGAATTAATGGAACACCCTCGTTCGGGACTTGGACACCCCGAAGCATTAAAGGGTGGTGATGACATTACATGGTCTCGCCACATCACCGCCCATGACCGAATGATCTATGATATTTATGATGATATTATCGAGGTCTATGTGTTGGAGTTGGAGGGGCATTATGATGACAAGTAGGGGCTATCTTCTTAGTCCCCTATTTCGTTGTTGCTCTTCTTCCCTTACTCCGTTGGCAATATTTCTCAATTCCCTTTCCGCTTGGTCCCATTTTGAGCCGTATTGGTATTGCCCTATTATGCCACACCCATAATAGGCTGCGTCTTTTAGCTTCTCGGCTGCGTCTGAGTCGCCCTGCATGACGAAAGATAACAGACGTTTGTCCTCCGCATCAAAGCGTCCGTTTATGTGTCTTACATAACTACGGATTGCGTTGATGCATCTTGCTATGATAGGAATGCTTTGGAATTTTTCTATATCTGCTCTGTATTTTTGGGCGTCTGCTGCCAGCTCCTTGGCTTTTTTGAGTTGGGCTTGTAGATTATATACTTCCCCATAGGCTTTATTAAATCCCTCTTGATAGGCTTTGTCTATCTTCTGTGTGGCACTTCCCAACTGTCCTATCTGTTCAGCCTTTAGATTAAATATTTCTTTTTCTCGGGTATTTAATTGCGTTTTAAGGGTTTTTATCTGTTTATCCTTGGAACTCTGCCCGAAAAGACCTTTAACGCCCTCAGAAAGCGTTTTTGCGGTCTCTATGGCTGCTTCCTTGCGTGCCTTGGACACCTTGAAACGCTCCAACTCTTCTTTCATCTGCTTTTCTTTCCTTACCCTCTCTTCCTCCAGCTGCTTTAATTTAGCTTCCTCGGCAAAAGATTTGTACTGTTGTGCCGTCAGGTGCTGCTTGTCGCTCGACACCCCTCTATCCATTTGCAGGACTTCCGCTGTTATCGTCTGCATCTCCACCATGTCTTGACGTTTCAGTTTAAGACTTTTTCCCGTCTCTTGGTCAGTCCAGTCAAATACCAAATGTGCATGTAGGTTAGGCTTCCATTCTCCCTTTGGATAGCCCTCGTCCTTGTGGATTGCAATTTGAAAAGTGTCTATCCCGAACCGCTGGCGGTACGCATCGGACAGCCTTTTCAAATCTTCCATTGTCGTTTCGGACTTGATGACCACGACCGCCTCACGTATCGGGGTGGCTTTGGATTGCATTTTTTGACCTGTCGATTTGAGATATCTCGACTTGATATTTTCAAGTCGATCCGTCTGTGTGTCTTTCTCCCAATACTCGTTGAGGTGGGAGAGTTCGGGGCGAATGTAGTCGAGTTCCTTTTCCCTCTTGTTGTGTTGTTCGCTTCCACCCTTGACGGGTTGCACGTGGATTGATGTCTGTTGCTTCATGATTTTCATTTTTTTCAGTAGGGGGTGTCATGGAGTAGCAGCAGGGGTCAAGGGGGTGCAGCCCCCTGCTCTCGGAGAGCCCACAACCCTATAAGGGTTATAGTGGGCTATAACCTGCACACAGCGTTTACCTGCCAGCAAAGGTACAAAAACATTCTAAATATGCAAGCAATCCGGCAGGGGAAAATGTTAGAAGGGGGGGGTAGGGGGCAGCATAGCCCCCACAGCGATAGCACCATGAAACGGAGTGGTTAGATGTGCGCCCGAGGTGTGGAGGAACGGAACACCATGCGCACGAGTGAAGAGAAACGAAACGACCCCTATAAACAAAAATCCCACCTCACACAAAATCTTGCATGTGGTGGGAATAGACTTGCATCAGATGCAAGTTTTTGTTCTTAGTTTTCCTTTTTGTCGTTGATGTAAAAGTAAATACCGCCAATATTGGCTATTGCGATGACGAAAAGCATCATTAAAACACCTGCGTTCATATCTATTTGATATTAAATTCGTCACGGAGGATTTTCCGAAGCGTGTTCTTTACGTGCTGCGTGGTCATATTTCCTGCTGTTATTTGGTCATCGTAGTATATGCACTTATTAAAGAACATATCGCACTTGTCCGAAGATATAATCTTATCAGTGGTCGTTATAGTCTTGTTATCTGTCGGATGGTCAAAGGCTATATCTACCCACAGCCTTATGGTTTCGTTACGTTTGAATTGGTCTGTTCCTTGTGTGGCAGCTGTGTATAAGTTTTTGATATTCAACATTCATGATCGCTGAATAGTTACGATTCTTGTCCTATATCTTTAAAATCTTTAAAACTTTTGATATAGGTTCCATTTATAAAATAATGAAATGATGCATAATCAATATCTTTACCTATATATCCTATCAGATCATAATAAAACCTATCCGTATATTTCCAGCGCCATTTAGAATATGGCTTAGTATTTATCATCAATAGTGGGAAGCCATTATTAATTCTTTTGAAGATGTCATCATAGACATTTGCTATAACAAGAACTTTTATACCTTGTCTTTCACATAAAGACACTAACAAGTTAGGAGAGCAACAATACTGTGATTTACAATATGGAGTATAATTATATACAAGCACTTTCTCATGTGATAAAATATAATCCTTTACTTGTTTAACAGTAATCGTATATATCTTTGTGTTATCTGTTATATCTTCTATATTCCCTTTGTAATCAATCACCTTAGTTTTCTGTTGCCTTGATAAATGCGAATAGCCCGAAGTTAGCCCTGAAATCTGACAAGAATTCAGGACTAAACTTATTAAGAATATTAATATTATATTTCTTTTCATGCTTATTTCAAAGGAATTCTATATCCACCATACTTTCCTATAGTTCTATCAAACACATACGTACCCATAGGTACGACAACCTCTTTTTCCTTACCATCAATTGTTCTTATTGACTCCAAAGAATCTTCTACAACTAATGGTTGCAGCTTACTTATATCAAGATTTTTTGGAACTTCTAATAGTTCCATATCTACAAATTTATTTCCCTCAGAATCACATTTAACTTCAAAAGAATTATCATACAGATGATTATTACGGAAGTCTACTTCATTATTTTGTTTTGGAAACCAAACGAAATCGCAAAAGCCAAATCCATACACACAATCAGTTGAAGGACGTGCTATTCTTACCGAAAAAATACCAATGTTGACTCCAGCATTTGTTGTTTTTACACTATTATCATTAATAATAGACTCTTCTGCATCCTTACCATTATCAAAAGCCCTTGTTTTAGAAACATTAATAGTGTTAAATTTCAATTTAGACATAAAGGCGTCACTATACATACCATTCGTAGCAATATCTTCTTGCTGACAAGATGCTAAACTTAATAAAGTAATAGCGAATAAATAAAATCTTTTCATAAAAATTAGTTTTATAGTTAAATATTAGATAAATATTTTGCAAAACTATATAATAATTTTTAGCAAAGCAAAGAAAATTGTTTTTATTTTATAGTTTACATTTTTTTTTACTACTAATCCAGTTGTATTATTTATTTTCTGATATGTTTCTTGATTGCATTGATTACATATTCTATACGGTTTTTGCTGTTCTCGATAGACCTGTAAGAGAGGAAAAGTAACCTTGAGATTTTCTCTAACTCCCTCCAGAAGAGTATTACTTTCTTTTACAAAAAAAATAACTATTTTTTTTGTGGGAAATATTATTTTTATAAATTTGCAAGCAGAAGTATAACTAAAAACCTATTGTTTATGAGAAATTACCTTACCTATTTTACAATTGCTATTTTATTTTTATCGTCTTGTAATAATCAAGATGATGAAATTATTCTTAAAAAGAACGAAAGTTTTAATCCTCTATCTCGTGTAGAGGTTGTTTCTTTAAGTGGAAGTTCAACAAGAGCTAAGAA